>NZ_JAUCFJ010000001.1 GCF_030348505.1 Lysinibacillus sp. G4S2
ATATTTTTTATCGAAAGGGTGATAAGATGTCAGAAAAAATAAAATTCACTGATCTTCTAATGGAGTTTGGTGAACAATTAGCTGAAATTACAGCTAGGCGTATGTTAGAAAATAATTTCGGTTCATCCACTTTTATCGGAGCCTATATTGAGCAGTTTGTGAGAAATTTAAGTAAATCAGCAATTATCTATGAATATATGAATGATCCATTTTTATTTGGTGGGAAAGTTCAATATTATAAAGATGGAAAAGAAGACAGTTATGTTTTTATTAATACATATCAATCGTATAGAGTTCAATACTTTACTTTAGCTCATGAATTATTTCATTTAACTCCTGAGCATGAGAAATTAATTAAAGCGTTTGATGCGAACAATTCTAACAATGATGAAAATCTAAAAAAAGTCGTTGAACGTTCAGCGGATCGTTTTGCAGCGACTTTATTATTACCGGAAAACTTAGTTAAAGGTATTTGGGAAAAACTCATTGATGAAGTGAAAGACCAAGAAAGAATTATCTATAACCTTGCAGACATGAGTTGTGCACCGTATGAAGCTGTTGCGAGAAGATTAGTTGAGTTAAACTTACATACATCAAGAAAGTTAGACAAATCATTTAAAGACAAAATCAAGAATTATAAAGATAGTGATTGGGAAAAAGAGCGCATTGATTTTATGGCTATCCCTAGTCCTCTTGATATTGCAATAATTGATAATGAAAAGCTGTATAAGCAAAGAATAGAAGACACTACTCCTAATCCCTCAACTTCTGATGAAGAAGATCCGTTGAAGGAATTTTTATAGAATAGTACTGGTTATAATTGGAAGGTGGTGAGGGTGAAAATGAAGAAGGGATACGGCTTACGTAATACCAATAAAGTATTAGACGAAAATGTATTTTTTAGTACTTACTACTCTAATGATTTTAGTTTTATACGATTATTGGACAAACTAGGTGGTATTATGTTCGTAGATGCTGCTGTTCTTGATGAATTGTTAGTAACCAATAAATTTCGACCGATTTTAACCGATTTATTTCAGCGGGGAATATTGATGTTATGCGATCCAGAAAATAAATATTCAGAAATTTCCGATAAAGTCGAATTGACAGATGAAGAACGAAGTATTTATCGTTTTGAACTAAGAAATATTAGGTCTGAATTCAACAAAATTGAAGCAGCTAAATCTAAAGCAAATCCTAATCGTCGGAAACCTAAAAATGATGGGGAAGCTGCATCACTTGCTTTAGCTAGAGTTCTGCATTTACCCATTATCTGTACAGATGATACGAGCGTTCCGCATGTAATTAAACAGTTAGAATTGCAAATTGTAACTAATTCTGATAGTGAAGAAAAATCTGAGTTTATTCGAACATATGGATTATATGATTTGTGTGAAGAGTTAATTATAGGTGGGGTAGTCACAAAGACAGCGTTGAAAAAAATCTATAAAAATGCAATAAAAGGCGACCGGAATGAAGAACATAAGTTGGGTAAATTCAACTCAATTCCAGAACCAGTAAACATAACGGACAAATGAAATACATATTAGAGGCTAGGACAAAACCTCATTTTTCTGCAGCGAAATTGGAGTAGAGCGCAACGCAGCGACAGAAATCTTTAATGAGCTGCAGTTTTGAGATTTGTCGAGAACTTTTGATTGTTTATCCAACTTTATCGATTTATCAACCAACTTTTTTAATTTATCGACCAACTTTTGAAAAATATCGACATCTATCTTCATGCAACGCTCTCGGACCGCACTAATGATTTACGTCGCTTATGACAAAAACATATTTTTTTACGCAAAATTTAAAAACTTAACATCAAAAAACGCGAGAAATCAACGTTTCTAAATTGAATTATCGTGCTTTTTAAGGTTTTGACCAGTTTTGTCCCACCCACTTTAAATTTTTCTTTAAATAATTGAACTGAGATTTTATTCAGAGGAAATAATTGGTGGAGTGCCCAATGAGAAGTAAACACCAGAATTACTTTGTTTTATGTTTTGAAACAATCTTTTAAAAAACATCCTCTCTCATGCGATTTTAAAACACACGATATGCACACGACACGAAAATCACATAAAAAAATCACCCTCCAATAATGAAGGGTGATTTGTTCAAAAGCCGTGTGGCTGTAAGATTAAATTAAAAAAGCCGCGTATGCCGTAGTTATTATAGAAAGTTTTAAACCACCACTCCTCAAATGTGAAAACCAGTGTGTTAATACATGTTAAGTAATATCGTAAATAGCTGTAATAAAAGGTTTTTGTGTTATTTAAGTGTTGTGTTTTATCAAATTTAATTTGGGGTTATCGTAAATTTTAACCCCAAATTAACCCCATTAACCCCAGTTATTTAACATTGGTATTGAATAATACTTCCAACTTATCAGCAGCAGCGCGATCTGCTGATTTGAAAGCATGTCCATAAGTATTCATGGTGATTGAAATATCTGAATGTCCTAAGCGCTCAGAAATGATTTTAGCATGTACACCTTGAGCAATTAACAACGATGCAGATGTGTGACGTAAATCGTGCAACCTAATATATTTAAACTTATTAGCCTTAAGAAACTTACTCCATTTATTTGTAGGGCTAGAAGGATGTAAATGATGTCCTTTTTCATTGCAGAAAACCCATTCATATTTATCTTCTTCCCATTGGTCAGCATATTTCAATTTGTTTTTAACCCATTGTTTACGATACCTTTTTAATTCCTCAATCATACTTGAAGGTAATGTAACGATACGTTTAGATGTTTTTGTTTTAGTTGTTTTAATATGAGGACCAGTTTTTGTTAACACAATTGTTTGTTTAATTTCGATTTGATTATTAACAATATCAACATTCTTCCATTCAAGACCTAATAGTTCACCTCTACGTAATCCAGCTGCTAATGCCAATGTAAACATAATCCTCCAGTGTTCAGGTTCATGTTGAACAAGCTTCATCAATTGAGCAATTTCATTTTCATCATATACTTGTAAATCTGCATGTTCATATTCTGTATCGTTAGGTTTCGGCTTTTCGATACCATCCATCGGATTGTTTGCTATGACTCTCCATTTCGTTGCGTATTTAAAAACACTTTGGAGAGTTCTATAAATATCTTGTTTTGAATGGAAAGATAATTCGCCTTCTTTTCCATCTTTACGTTTTAAGTTAGACAATAGATCAAGGAGAATAAGTTCATTTATTTTGTTTATTTCCATGTGTCCTATAACTGGAAGTATATGATCATTTAATTTTCGTTGATGATTTCCATAAGTTGTGCCAGCGAGAGTAGAAGCATATTTCTCTTCCCATTGTTTTGCGAAATCAGAAAAAATCATCTTTTTCGTCTCAATGAAATTACCGGAAAGTACTTCATTTTTAAATCTTAAATACTCGCTATCCAAATATTCTTTAAGTTGTTTTGGGGTATATTTGCCTTCTACAGTTATTGATTTTCTTTTTTTAGGATACTTTCCTTGCGCATCTTTTGGAAGGTATACTGTGAAGCGATAAGAATTGTCTCCTCGTTTCTCAATATTAGCCATTTCGTTACCTCCTTTGTCGTTATTTTCTTGATTATAACAGAATGAAATTATTTTCATGTGAATTAAAGCTATTTGGAAGAAAATACATTACAACATGATTCACCATTTTTCGATAAATAATGACAAATATTAAAACATTTTAGTCGGAGGAAATGTATAACGAGGAAAATATTTCTTCATATGTCGAGTCACGTAATGTAAAAGCTTTTCACAAAATAATAATTTATGTATACAATATAATTGAAAACAAAAATGTCGAATGTTGTGAAATTTGTATTGATTCCTTTGTTACATAATTATTATTGATTAAGAACAAGTGTTCTTATATAATTTAAAAATAAGAGGTGATTGGCGTGAAAAAAGAGCTGATTAAGTTAATTGAAAATTCAAGTGCAGAGATTACAATTACAAAAGAACATTTGGGAATTGTTGAAATGTTACTACAAATTTCCACACCTGTTAGATTGGATAATCTTTTGTACTTAACAAAAGCCAATTATAAAAAAGAAAAAAGCAGCTCAATTTGAGTTGCCTTTTTTCTTTGCGTTCATTAATCTTATTAAATTAAGAAATGTTTCTAATTCCTCATCACTTAATTCGTGAGCTTCAATAATTAAATCCCTTATCTGTTCATTTCCACGTTCCATTGCGTCAGTAACTATATCTGCATATAGCTCTTTAGATGATATGAACATCTCACCTTCTCCAGTTCTAAGCCATTCCTCATTTATGTTAAAACTACTACATAAATGTTTGATAAAAACATCATTAGGTGTCACTTTTCTTAATTCATAACTTGCTATCATAGGTCGTGTAACAGATAAAGCCTCTGCGAATTTATCTTGTGTAAGGTTTGAATTTTTCCTCACTAATTTAATTCTATCCCCTAACATTTTGTTCACCTCTTTTTCTTTATATTCTTATTATATACAAACAATTATGTATTCACAACTACAAAATAAAATAAAATTTTGTGTTTATGTATTTACAAATACTTTTATTCGTGATAAATTGTATTCACAACTACAAAAGAGAGGTGATAAATATGGAAAAGCAACATAGTGATCGAGAAAATACATTCAGACTTCTGTTGGCAGAATCATTAGAACTTGATAAAGAAGAAATTCCGATGGCTAGAGGTTTCTTGATGGGTTTAAAAGCTCAAAGACATTTAAAGAAAGATTTGGGACCAGAAGAAAACCTTAATCAAAACATTATCTAATGCACTCAGCTAAAATCCTAATAATCTAGCATATTCAAACTTATAGCTTATATGACGGTAGCAACGTTAATAAAGATCATAAGGAGAAAATATAGTGGAAATTGCTAATTTAGACGGTCAGTTAGTGATTGATAGTCGAGATATTGCAGAAATGGTCAGTAGACCACACAACGATGTATTGAAAGACATTCGAAGAATCGTTGATCAATTAGGTGAGGGAACTTCTTCCCAGTCCTATTTTATAGAATCAACTTATACAAACAGTCAAAATAAAGAGTTGCCTTGTTTCTTATTAACGAAGAAAGGTTGCGAACTATATGGAACTCGTATGACTGGAGCGAAAGGTACTCAATTTGCTGTAGCATATATTGACCGTTTCAATGAAATGGAACAAACATTACTTGACCAGCAACCAGATTATCATCTTCCCTCTACATTCAAAGAAGCGCTCTATACGCTCGCTGAATCTGTGGATGAAAACGACAAGCTTAAACAGAAAATAGAAAGTGATCGTGAAAAAGTTGTTCTAGCTAATGCAATCACCACAAGTGATGAAGGTCTTCTAATTGAAGGTGCTGCAAAGTACATGCGGCAAAATGGTGTAAACATTGGGCGTGACAGATTATTCAAATGGTTGCGTGGACAAGGTTATTTAGTTAGTCGTCAAGGTCGAGAGTTTAACAAACCTACTCAAAAATCATTAAATCAAGGGCTGATGAAAATACATGCCCAACAGTACTTTGATTCAGAAGGTGAGTTAAAAGTTAATAGACAAGTAGTTGTTACAGGAAAAGGTTTGATGTTCTTCATTAATAAATTCTTACATGATGGACAACTAACTTTGAGATTGGAGTGATCAATTTGGAAAAAATCACATTGTCAGTTGATGAAGTAGCTAAATTACTTGGTTTAGGTAAAACAACCATTTATACGATGGCTCGTCAAAATGAGATTCCGCACAAAAAAGTACGTGGACGAATTTTGTTTCATCGTCAAACTATTGAAAGTTGGTTAGGTGGTGAAACCAATTGAAAATCAAAGTAGCAGAGTGGTTGGCATTACCAGTTGAGCAACGTTTAGCTTTAATCAGCAATGCGATTAATAAAGCAGTAGCAGCACGTCAAAAGTAAAACTATCAAACTATTTGGAGGTTATGAGAATGCAACCAATTATAAATGTAAAAGGTACAAAGTTATCAGTAGTTTCAATTCATTATCGTGCGAATGGGAAGCCTTCCACAGTTTATGCAGCAGATGAAAATGGCCGTGAATCACTATTTGTTGAAAAGTCTCAAAGCCAATATGATGATCGCCCTCATGTTGCTGTGGAAAACTTGGCTGAATTGCTTGAGTATCCAGATGCTAATAAACAGATTGTGGATGACTTAGTTGAACTAGTTAAGGATTCCAAAGACCATTTGAAAGTATTGGGTAATCAAATAATTCAGGAAGTGTTAACTCATGATGGGTTACCGTTTGGTGATAGTGCATTACCAAATCTAGCAAAAGAGTATAAGGAACAAAGTGATTATATTGATGGGGTTGTATCAGCACTGGAGATAGTTAAACGTGACAACTATGCATAAGCAGTTGAAACGCAAAGCGGTAATCCAACAACTGAATAAACTTGGCATCCACAGTGTTGAAGGACAACCACTTGAAGATGCCATTTACACAAAGTTACTAAAAACATTAGCTCGTAAACGTGCATCACAGGATTGCTAGGAGGTGAATAACTGATGATACAAGTTTACTGTAATGATGAAAACGGCATAAACAAATGGTTAAAAGAGAACCACAATCTGGTTGATATTATCGATGTAAAAATCGCAATGAATAATGATGGCGAGTGGATAATGGTTGTTTATAAAAAATTAAGGAGTGAATGAGTGATGAAATCAACAGGAATTATTCGTAAGGTAGATGATTTAGGTCGTGTGGTAGTCCCAAAAGAATTACGTCGCACATTAGGGATTGAAAATGGTGATCCACTCGAAATCTTTATCGATGGTGACCAAATCATTTTAAAGAAGTACAAGCCAAATATGACGTGTATAGCGACTGGTGAAGTCTCTGATGATAATTACAGTTTGCTAGGTGGCAAGTTGATATTAAGTCGTGAAGGTTTAGAAAAGCTTCTTGATGAGATTGAAAAGTAGGTGATTCTATGCGTATAGGCTACACACACGCTGATTTATACGATAGAGAATCAGATTACTATCAAGACATCGAAGATGCACAAAATGCCCAAATAGAGGCACAAAAAAACTCGTCAAAGGCGGGAACCAATGGCGAGCGTGAAAATTTTATAAATGACACTGGTATTGTACCACAGGAGGATGTTAAATGACAAAATTTAATGTTGGGGATGAATTAACGTTCCTTAATAATACAAGCTCTTTTTTCACTAAAGGTAAAAAGTATAAAGTTATCAAAATTGATAAAACGATGTATAGCTTTATTGATGATAAAGGAAACAAGCATCATTGGGATTTTGATAAAGCACACAAAGCGTTTGGTGAAAATTCATCGAAAAAACAACGTATCACAGCATTAGAAAATGAAGTAGCTGAATTAAAGTTAATTGTTCATGAATTACGTGGTAAGAAATCGATTGAGCCTTCCACAATTAATACTGTGGAGGACATCATCGAATTTGAAGGTAAGCAATATCGCAAGGTTGATCGTGAAGCACGTGAAGGTGATGTGGTTGTATTTGATAAAACAGTAAATTTCAAAGGCGATGAAATTGTAACTAAAGGTCAGCTTTACAAAGCTAAAATAGGTGTCCTTGGTGAACTTGCTTTTGTTGATAATGAAGGCACTCCACTGAATGTTTATGATGGCGGTATTACTAAATTCATACCTGAAAATGTTAGTGTTTACGAACTAATCGAAGCCAAACCACTAACACCAAATCAAAAACGTGCTGTGATTATTGAGAAGGCTAAGAAGTTTGTAGAGGACAACAAAACGGAAATTACAGGAGAAGCGCTTTACGGCAAGTATAAAGGCAAGGTTCAAACTTGGCGCAGCATCTATGTATTCGCAAATAAATCAGGGAAACATGCTTGTAATGTTGAGTTTGTAGTCGATGCAGAAAAACGTACAATCACTGCTTTGATGCGAGGTGTTGATACAAATAACCTTTACGAAGAAGCTACTGCAAAATGCAATCCAAATGACGTATTCAACGAACACATTGGAAAAGCAATTGCGTTAGGACGAGCACTAGGTCTAGATGTTAGTGAGTTTGAACAGGCGGTGCAGCCAAATGAAATTGCAGTAGGTCATAAAATAGAAGGTAAGTATAAAGATTTTTTTGACATCACATCGATAAGTGAAACTAGATTCGAGACAAATCCAGGTATTGGTTTTCACAAATGGCGTTTTGATGAAGGTGAATTAAAAATCATCAACGACACTAACACTAAGTATGGAGGTGTTGAATAATGTTAGCAAACAAACTTGAACAATTAGACGAGCAGTTACAAGACAACTCGGTTGAATTAACAAAAGAAGAAGTGGTTGAGCAATTTAAAATCGATGGTTTAGATTCAGCAGATTGGGCATTACGCAAAATTGCTATTAACAATAAAGCACTACAAGAAAAGGAAGAACTTTTCGCTAAGTATGAACAATGGATTAAAGCAGAACGTGCTAAAACAGAACGTGATAATAGCTTCTTTGAATATTTACTAACGGATTATCATGCGCGTATTTTAGCCGAAAATCCAAAACAAAAATCGATTAGCACACCAAACGGTAAAGTTCAATCTACTACTCGCAAGCCAGCAATCGTTAAGCCGGAAAAAGATAGCCTTCCACAGTTGATTGAGTATGCAGAGCAAAATGAATTTGCTGATTTTGTGGAAGTCAAAAAGGAACTAAAGTGGACTGAATTTAAGAAGGAATTAACACTAACAGACGATTTGAAAGTCGTTGATTCTAATGGTCAAGTCGTTCCAAACATTCCGATTTCAGAAGGCGGCACAACATTTAAAATCACAACTTAGGAGGGTAATCATGGTACAAGTAAATGGCTTAACAGATGCATTAACAGAAGTTGATAACTTTAAAGATTCAGCAGTTTCAGAAATAAATCATGCATTAGACACACTTTCTGACATCGATTTCACAGTCAATTCAGAAGAAGATGTCCAATATATCGAATCAGAAGTAAAAAGCGCAATGGATGCTTTGAAAGAAGCACTTAGTACATTAGAAAGCTAATTAGGAGGAAAAACACTTGAAAAAATTACTTAATCAAAAAGAACAATGGTATGCAGATACAGCAGAAGATGCAGAGGAAATTGTTACTGAAGCGAAAGAAAATGAAGCGTTAGTTATGAAAAAAATCAGCGAAAAATACAACAAATACGGTCAGTATTTCCTTGTTGATTTAACGTACCAATATGGCACACCTAAAGAGGTAATGGAAGGTAAGCCGAAGGATGATGCTCCAGATGGTCAAATGAGCATTGAAGAAGTACATGAAGGTGTACCATATACAGTCAATCAAGATGGCAGTGTAAAAGTGGAAAATAATGATGAAGAATTGCCAGAGTTCGAAGATCCATTCGCTGATAAGGAAGAGGAAGAAAAGAAAAATGATGTCGATGATGAGAACTTGCCATTTTAATAGAAAAGGAGTGTGGAAGAATTGGAATTAACGAATGGAGCTCAAATCACTAAAAGTAAAAAAGCTCACATCATCATGTATTCGAAACAAGGTGATGGCAAAACAACGGTAGCTGGATTATTACCAGGCAAAACATTGGTGTTCGATATTGATGGTACAAGCCAAGTGTTAGCAGGTTATGAAAATGTCGATGTAGCGAAGATTGATGGAGAAAACCCTCGTGAAAGTATTCTTAAGTTTTACGCAATCGCTAAAGCTAACATCAAAAAATATGACAATGTTTTTATCGATAATCTTACGCACTATCAAAAGTTATGGTTGCTACAAAAAGGAGAAAAAACAAAAAGTGGTATGCCAGAATTGAAAGATTATGCATTACTGGACAACCATCTATTGAAGCTTGTTGAAACCTTTAACAGTTTAGATGCAAATATCATTTTCACATCATGGGAAACAACACGCGAAATCATTGAAGAGGGCGGTACAAAGTATAACCAATTCATACCTGATATTCGGGATAAAATTGTAAATCATATCATGGGCATTGAACATGTGGTTGCTCGTTTAGTAAAGAAAGCAGATGGTACACGAGGTTTCATATTAGAGGGCAATCAAAGCATGTATGCGAAAAACCACTTGGATGATCGTAACGGTTGTTTACAAAATGAATTATTAAATATTGGAAGTATGCCTTCCACAGACAATAAGGAGGAAAAATAATTATGGGTTTCAAAATTAATTTCGACGAAGAGAATGTATCATCAGGTGAATTTCAATTAGTAGCAGAAGGGAAATATGAAGCTGCAATAATTAACGCCGAGGCTAAAGAGTGGCAAGGTCAATATTCAATTGGATTTGATGTAGAAATTCGTTCTGATGTTGATCAAAAACATCAAGGAGCAAAAGTTCTGTATAACACGCTTTATTTAAGTAGCGATAAACCTGAATACGCTGAAAGTACAGAAAAGAAAAGAAACTCATTCTTAGTAGCTTGCGGTTATAGCGGTAAGCAAAGTCTTGATTTAGATGAAGTAGTTAAAAATATCATCGGTAAAAACGTATTAGTGTATATCAAGCATGTGGAGGATAAAAATGATAAGGAACGTAAATATCCACGAGTATCATTTGTAGCACCTTCTAAAGTGTCCAAGAATGAAGATCCGTTTGCTAACAACAAGGGTCCGATTGACATATCCGAAGACGATTTACCATTCTAAAAAACTTAATAGAGAGGTCTGTTTTAGGCGGACTTCTCTTTTTTATACAAAAAAACTGGTGAAAAGGTGAAAAAATGAAAGTACCAATCAATTTTAATGAAATACCATCTGAATTAAGGTCACTTTCCCAGTGGATATTGTGGAAGTCAGAAGAAAAAGGCGGACGATATACAAAAATACCGTATCAAACAGATGGTAACGAAGCTAGAAGTAATGACCGAAGAACATGGTCCACTTTTGCAACTGCAGCTAAATTCTATATGGAATCAAATGCAAATGGTATCGGCTTTGTATTCTCGCGTCAAGACAACTATATCGGTATTGATATTGATAAATGCGTTACGTATGCAGCAGAGGATACAGATAAAGTTAATCCGATTATAAGTGATTTTGCTAAAGAAATTATAGATACACTGGATAGCTATACAGAGTTTAGTGTGAGTGGTACTGGCATCCATATCATCATCAAGGGGAGCCTTCCACAAAGTGTGGTGGGTACAGGGCGTAGAAGTACAAAACGTGGCTTAGAAATTTACCAATATGGTCGTTATTTTACAATGACTGGGAATCGTGAAAATTCAAATGAAATTTATGATCGTACAGATGAGTTGGCCGAGATATTTGAAAAATATTTTGATGACAGCGATGTACAAGGTCGAGTCAATTTAGCAGAGTTTGAAAAAGACGAAATCAAGCTATCGAATGAAGCGCTTTGGGAGCGGATGTTCCGTAGTAAATCGGGCGATGAAATACGCTCTTTGTATAACGGAAATTTAACGAATAATGACCATTCATCCAGTGATTTATCATTGTGTAATCATCTTGCATTCTGGACAGGTAAAAGCTCATCAAGAATGGATTCGATGTTTAGAGAAACAAGCCTTATGCGCGACAAATGGGACAGAATCCATTTTAGCGATACTGGTGAAACATATGGTGAACGTACCATAGCAGAGGCTATTACCTCAACTACAACTACCGTATTGGACCACAAGCATGAAGAAGAATATGCTGAGTTCGATGTGTCATTCACAGTTGATACAGTAGCAGATGATGTAGAAAAAAAACCGAAAAAGAAATTCCGACTTAATGAATTAGGAAATGCCGAACGTATTGCGTATGAATATGGCCATGTAATCAGATTTGTTGGCGATACAGGACATTGGTATTTATGGGACGGAAAACGATGGAAAGTTGACCGGGCAATGCAGATTGAGCGTATAGCAAATAAAGTTTTGCGTGAACTTGAAAAATCAGATAACGAATTAGAAGTAAAATGGGCACGTAGTTGCGGAAAGAGGAATATACGTATGAATAGCATAAAAGATTTAATGCCATTAGTACCAGCTGAACGTGAAGAGTTTGACCGCCATAAATATTTATTCAACGTAGATAACGGAGTTATTAATTTACGTGATGGCAAGTTACAACAACATGATCGTGAGTTGCGGTTATCAAAAATATCAAATGTTCCTTTTGATGAAAAAGCCGAATGTCCAACATGGTTAAACTTCCTGGATCAAATTTTTAAAGGTGATAAAGATTTAATTGAATATATGCAACGATTAATCGGTTACTCACTTACAGGTGATATTTCTGAGCAAGGTATGTATTTTCTTGTTGGTGGAGGCTCTAATGGTAAATCAACATTTGTGAATACTGTTAAAAATTTAATGGGCGATTATGGATTGCAAACTAAATCAGATACGTTTATCAAGAAAAAAGACCAAGGCGCAAATAACGATATTGCGAGGTTGGCCAGTGCGAGATTTGTATCAGCAGTTGAATCGGAAGAAGGCGAGAAATTACAAGAATCACTTGTTAAAACAATAACTGGTGGTGAGCCGATATTGGCCCGATTCTTACGACAAGAATTTTTTGAATTTATTCCAGAATTTAAAGTCTTCTTTACAACAAACCATAAACCGATTATTGGCGGTGTGGACGAAGGTATTTGGCGCCGAGTAAAAATCATTCCTTTCACTTTGAATTTAAAACCACATGAGCGAGATAAAAAACTTGAAGAGAAATTATCACTCGAGATGTCAGGAATTTTGAATTGGGCGCTTGAAGGTTGTTTGAAGTGGCAACAATCAGGTTTGAAAGAGCCAAAGGTTGTGGTGGATGCAACAGGAAATTACAAAGAGGAAATGGATATTCTTGCTCCGTTTCTTAGTGAAATTTGTTATACAGATGAACCGAAGAATGAAGCAATTCGAATTGAAGCACAAGAATTGTACAAGGTTTATGACAATTGGTGCTTTAAATCTGGAGAGCGCCAAATTGGAAATCGATCGTTTTATCGCATGTTAGAAACGAAAGGTTTCGGAAAAACGAAAGGTGCTGGAAATAAAACATTTTTGACAGGAATTACCTTAAATGAACGAAAGCCAGTTACTAAAGAGGTTACTGAAAATGAAGAAACAGGTGGTTTCAAGCTCTCTTACTAACTATCAGGAGTGTTAAATAACTTTCAATAACTTTTTATAAAATCAGTCATACCAAGGGTTTAAGAGTTGTTTTTTACTACTTTAGTTATTTTAGTTATTTGTTTTTAGGTTAATTAAAAAAATAAAAAAATATATAAAGATATATATAGAGCGGTAATACAAAAAATGGATAACGAAATTAACTATTTTCCTTCAAACACTTGTGGCTGTAAGAGCGAAGTGAGTTATCGTTTAATAACTTTCGTTAACTTATGGGGAATTTGATAATTTTCAGTAACTAGGTGGTGGGAATAATTGGTTTTACGTATATTATCACTAATTTGGAAAAATGGTGCTGAAATATATCGGGATGAATCGGATGGTAGATTAGCTTTAAAAAATGCGAGGTTGGTTCCAGAGGATGTATTAAAAGCAGCTGATCCGATTTTCGGTGAAATAGAAAAGTGGTTTAAGTCATGGGAAGAAGCTAAAGCAATCGATAAACACATTCGAATGATGATACATCAAGCTTGTGGATGGCAACACAATCCGAAACTCAATGAATGGATATGCGAGGACGTTGATGCATTGATGTTGTTCATGGAGTGGCAAGAAACGTTAGCCAAAAACGGATGGAATGATATCTATGAAGATTATCGACAATTTGAAAATGATGAATCAAATGTGATGAAACAAAAAATATATGAACGTGCTATTTTATACGCTAATCAAAATAAGTGATTTGAAGACGTTTTAAGACGTTTTAGAGGACGGGTGATAAATATATCAAACTTGTAAAAAGAACGCTTGTACGGTGCTTGTTTTAAGCGAAAATGAGGAGGTAAATAGATTGGTATGACTAAATATGAAAAATTAGAAGTTGGACAACGAATTTGGATTGAATCAATTTGGTACTTCTACACAAATCGTGACCGTTCAATAAGTGAATACGAAATTGTTGAGGCAAATCGTAATAGTGCTTATGCAGTTAGAGTTAATAACCTAGATAAAGACAAACCTTATCGTGATCGTATAGACCAAAGAACGCGCAAAATAAAAGGCTCGGGTTCATTCGGTGTTGGTGAAGTCTTTCGGGAGAGTAAAGAGGTATTTGAAGCCGATGTCAAGCGTGTAAATGATACAGAGATTGCTAGAGAAAAAGCGATAAAAAAGGTGAATAAGATGTCACTAGAACAACTCGAAGAATTGCTAGGTGATGTTCAATGATTCACTACGCTTACACCAATACTGAAATAGATAAAATCATAAAAACACTCACAATCGTAATAGACACTCGTGAGAAATCGAATGAGCATATCAGAGAATATTTCGTAGCACGGGATATACCTTTTCGAATTAAAAAATTAGATGTTGGTGATTACGGATGTCTTATTCCTAAAAACGATGAATTAGGAATACCAAGAGATATTTATCTCAATAGTTTCGTTGAACGCAAAAACGGAGTAGATGAGATTACTGGCAACTTACAAAAAGATACACAGCATGCATTTGAAAATGAATTGATTCGTAGTCAAGGAAGTCGATTTGTGCTTTTTGTTGAAGAATTAGATTTTGATGAAAAAATAGTTGCTGGTGATTACCGTAGCGCATATGATCCTAAAGCATTGAAAGGTCGATTGGAATCATTTAAAGCTAAGTACAATTTTGAAATTGTTCCAATGTCCAAAAAAATGATTGGTCACAATATTTACAACAGATTCAAACAGCATATGAAATTAGCTTTGAAGAAAGGTGCTTTCTAATCATCGTGAACATGCGCAATGGGATTCCTATTGTTCAGTCGGTGAAAAGTAAAAAACAACTACAGAGAAGATTGTGGAAGGCCATTCCCAATCCATTTACAAAGTATATCGAGATGTTTATGACGGTCGATGGATGCGAAGTGAGTATTTCCATACCTTACGATTTTGAATATGTTCAGCAGTATATAAATGAGGGTTGGATTGAGAGAGGAGTGTGGGATGTAGATGAACGCAAAAATGCTTGAGAAACGTAGGGAGATTATTAAGAAAATCGATGCTCTTTCATCAAAATGTAATTGTCACACAGCCATTGAATTTAATAGCTGTCCGAATTGTAAAGAGATTACTAAATACGGTCAATTATTACTCAAACTAGTTAATAAACGAAAGTCTAACAATATCGTTGAATTAGATGATTTCATTCCAGTTAAAAACTCAAAGGTTCAATTAACAAAACAAAAATATCTTAAATTAAAAAGTGCTGATAAAACAGATAAGGAAATTGCTGAAATATGTGGTGTATCTCCAGGAACAATTAAAAATTGGAAAATAGCAAATAACATTGTAACCGAACGTGTTATAAGAAGGAGTTATAAAAAGAAATGTCAATAGAAGAACAAATCTTAGCAAATCCAGTATTACGAGATATGCAAAACTTACTAGAATTACAGACTGCAAAAGGACTTGCAAAGTATGGAACAACAGTCAATCCAATGGATTACACAACTATTCAATGGATTGAACATGCTAGACAAGAGTTAATGGACGAACTTGTTTATTTGACAGTTTTAAAACAGAAAATGGAGGAAATGCAGAATGAGAGAGATTAAGTTTCGTGCATGGTATCCTTTGAAAAATAAAATGATTTACTTAGAGGAATGTAGAGCAGATAAATGGTTTTGGTTCTTTAATGATGTAACGCTAAAACGTATGGAATACACAGGCCTTAAAGATATGAATGGTCGTTAAATTTATGAAGGTGATTTATACAAGTACACACTTTCTCATGATATGTACGACCCTGAATCATCTGGTCACACATCTTTTGAAGTAGAACATATAAAAGCAGTTACTTTCGAAAATGGTGCATTTTATCATGGTGCGGATTTACTTTCAGATGTAGTTGAGTATGATGACACTTTGAAGTATGTAGGTAACATCTACGAAAATCCTGAACTACTGGAGGAATTACAAAATGGAACTAAATAAATTTCAAGAGTTATCAAAGCGAACAATGCCGTTTAAAGGTGAACCGAAAAACCCTATTGAGTATGAAAATGGCTTAACGAATTACGCCATGGGATTGATTGGTGAATGCACCGAGGTATTAAGTGCTGCTAATGATCGTGAATCGATTCTGAAAGAAATAGGTGATGTTTCACATTACGCTTTTGGGATATTAACGTATCTGGGTGAGACATACGAGCCACTAGCTAACTATTTTGTGGAAGGCACAAAGGAAAAGTTGATTGAAAAAATCTTAATTTTATCAGGCGACATTTCAGAACAAGTTAAGAAATTCATATTCCATCGTCATGAATTAAATTCGAGTAAAGTCAAAATAGCATTAAAAATGTTAATCGAAAATTTGGTTGTTCTTGCTGAGAAATACGATTATTCACTTGAAACTATTTGCGAAATGAACATCGATAAATTGAAAATGCGTTATCCGGAATCATTTAACACAGAAGATAGTAAAAAGCGTGTAGATACGGTGCAGTAGAAAGAAAATGCGAAGTAGGAAGGTGAATCTTTTGAGCAATACAACAACTGAATTGAACGTAAACCGTCAAGACAATATCGGAAAAGTCATTTTGCGCTTTGCTAATCGCATCGATGATAAATTAGAAATCAAAGTCCGGATAGAAGGACATATTTATCAAGAAGCAAATCTCCGTATTGAGTGGCAAGATCTAAAAGATGCTGGAGCAATTAAAACTAAAGGTGCTTTTAGTAAAGCAGAAAGGTGGATGAATAATAACAAAGACTTTGTATTGAAGTTAATCGATACCCAGTATCCAACTTTTTGGGAAGTCTTTTACTAACTATTTGAAACAAATTGTTCAGTACTCTTTTGAAAAAGGTTACCGAAATCAATTGTATTTTCTGTTCTAGGTGATATAATTTGATTAAGGTAACTTCAATCAAAAGGGGACGTATTACATGAATGAATTATTAAAAATGACAAAACCAAAACTGAAAGAGTTGTACATTCAAAAGTTAAAAGAAATAGAGTCATTATTAGGCTTGTTAGAAGAGCAAAGTATTCCAGTAACAACTGAACTCATCATTAACTCAAATTACTTAGAAAGTCGTTCTTACAAAGATCCAGATGAGTTTGGTCATAAGGTAATGAAAAAAGAGAACTACGCATTAGATATTGAAAAATTTCAGTCTCTTATAGATGCACTTGAAAAATTAAAGCAAGAATATGAAATAGGTAACCAAAATCAAAATGGTGATAAGGATTTAGAAAAAAGTAACTTAATTCAAACCGAGAATGAAAAGAGTAACCTAAATCAACGTGGTGGCAAAAGAAAAGGTGCTGGACGAAAAGCGTTCGGGATAACTAAAAAGGTATCATTGACACTTTCAGAAGAAACTTGGAGCGAAATAGGTGTTTTAATTGGTAATGGTTCAAATCAATCGGAGGTTTTAAGAAGCCTTATAGAAAAAGGATTGAAAAGTTAGTACTGCACATTTTGAGTAAATAAACAAACAAGGTAGGTGCTGCACATGCAAAAAATGAAAGTAATTTTATTAGGACACACGCAATTAGTGGATAAAATAACTAGTAATTTATTCATGAAAGGATTAGAAGAGTGTTGCTGGGAAGATGACCCGACAAGTGGACAAGTAATTGCACTAGCAGCTATACGACAATGCTACTCACATAAAACGGCATTAGAAGTATTAGAAACGGAATCAGAAAAATATTTCGGTGATAAAGGCCAAGAAGGAAAACGATTATTTAATCACATCGTTAAAAGTGGACACACATCCACTATGGAGCATATCAACTTTACATTTACTGTGGAAGGCGTATCACGTGCATTACTCGCTCAATTAACAAGACATCGCCAACTATCATTTAGCGTTCAATCACAAAGATATAACAAGCTTAGTAGTGACAGTCGTAGTGGTGGGTTTGATTATGTTGTGCCTGAAATTTTGGACTATAAACACGAAAGATTTAAAAATTATGACGAAGAAAAATATACAAAAGAGTGGAATAAGACTGTTGAAGCCAACGAAATATTCGAAGGTTTGATGCATGAAATCCAGTGTGCGTATGACGAATTAATAGCATTAGGCATTCCACAAGAAGATGCACGAGCAGTATTACCAAACGCAACAACTTGTAATTTAGTCACAAGCGGAAACTTGCGGTCATGGTTAGAATTTTACAACAAGCGTAAAAATGGCAATGGTGCACAACATGAAATCGCGGAATTTGCCGAGCTCATTAAAAACGAAATTATAAATGTTGAACCTTGGACGAATGACTATTTCGGATTGTAAGTAGTTATAAAACCATATCTTCAACTGTGGAGGGTATATGAGCAAACTATCAAGAAATGATATACAAAAACTTGAAGATTATTGGATTAATCTTAATGAATATAAAAAACTATTACAGTTTCGTGAATGGGAGTTACTTAATCCTCATAAAGAAACAGATACAAACATTGGCGGTGGTCGTAGTAATAACACATCTGATACAACAGGGCGAAAAGCTATGATTCTTGCAGAAGATACACTGTATCAAAATTTAAGTCGTATTGTTTCAACCATTGAGAATATGTACGAGAAATTAGATCATGACCAGAAAACAATTGTTGATATGCGCTATCGGGATAAATTAGAGTGTTACGAGTGGCAGCATATCGGTGATGCATTATATATGTCAGTACAGCGAGTATTACGTAAACGGAATGCGTTGATTGATGAAACAGCTAGAAGATTGGGGTGGGTATGATGCACATAATACAAGCAATAGAACAAATGCAAGCCATGCTACGAGATGTTTCTCCGTTGCTATGGGAATATAAACAAAACTTGAAGAAGCAAGGTTTCACAGAGCAACAATCTTATGATTTAGTGAGAGATTATCAAAAGATAATGTTCACACAAAACAACAAATAAAAACGTAATTGTGGCATATAGCGAATTACGCTATAAACCATGTTAAATTGATATTGTGATAATTTTCAAAAGCGCACGGAAATGCGCTAATAAAACAATGCATTGCATAATAGCACGTTGCTTGTACGTGCACTTTAAAAACAAGTGTGAAAGGTCGTATCTAACAAGGTGCGGCTTTTTATTATGCCTTGAGATGTCTGGTGCATGTTGAACCAGATATGTAAATATAAATTGTGGAGGGCGAATAAATGGCAAACGAAATCGTAATCAAAATGAGTTCGGCTAATGAACCACCAAAGATAACACTTAATGGCAAGAAGATAAAAGGAATCATAGGTCTTGAATATAACTACGCAACATCTAATGCAGAATCGAATGGGCAACATAACTTCGTAGTTCGATATATCGATGAGGATACATCAACTATTCGTGCAGCTATAGTTCACAAAACGTTGGAGGGATGAACAATGGATAAATCAAATGTAACTATCAAACCCGATAGACCAGTAACATCTAAGAAATACTTAGCTAATTGTTGTATGAAAAATCCTAACCATCAAATGTTTAAGGTTACTGATGGCGCTCGTTGTGTTGAATGTAATGGCTTAGTGAATGTTAAGGAAGTTACGATGGATGAACATTACTCACTTCCAACTTATACAGAATTACACAAAAGCCGAAATGAAAAGCCAAGTAAATCATTATCCATTTCAGTTGATATGAACACAGACAAGATGCAATTAAAGTTAAGAGCGATTGAAAAACATGTAGGAGCATTAGCCGATGAGTTAGATGCTATTGATAATACAGAACCTTGTGATAGGTGTGGTTGTATTAAAACAGAAACACATACATTGTACTCTTCTAAAACTACTTACGAAACTATGCGCTGTTCAGAGTGTGGATTAAAGATAAGTGAAGAAGAGTTTCCTAATCGATTAGAAGGCAGCGACTAACATCATGCAAGAATACAAATCACTCGAGCAAAAGCGAAAGTTCTATGACAGTGGTGATTGGAAACATATTCGTGCTGAAGTAAAGAAACGCGACAACAATGAATGTCAGGAATGCAAACGTAATGGTCTTGTTAGAATCGATGACATTAACGAACTAAACAATGATGGCACACGAAAGAAGATTCAATTAGTCGTGCATCACATTAAAGAGTTAGAAGATCATCCAGACTTAGCACTCGACATTAACAATCTCGAAACACTTTGTGTTGATTGCCATAACCGTATTCATGGTCGAGTATTCAGCAAGCCAAACAAGTGGAGAGACGATGAAAAGTGGTAATACCCCCCGGGTCAAAAAGTTTTGCGATTTTTTAAATCGTGGGCACCGGTGATGGGGTCGTTTGTCTAAAAATATTCAAAAATACGCCTTCACATTAGAGGGGTAAGGGGGGAGGGGTTACATGAGAAAAGTCGATGTCGAAGCATTACGTGAGCAGCTGTTAAGTAAGATTGATACAGCTGACTTGAAGGAAGTAGAAAAGGTAGAGCGTTATTGTGATCTAATTGAAATAGTGCAAGATTGTCGTGCCAAGGTTAAGGATGAAGGACCAAGCATTAAAATCATAAATGGTAAGCAAGAATTTACGAAAAGTCATCCTTGTATGAATGATATTGCTAAATTTAACGCTCAAATCATTGCACTTGAAAAGTCTATGATATTCAAATTGAAGGCTGATATTCCAGTCCCTTCACCCTCATCCTCTGTGGGGGGCAAGAACAAACGCGGTGGTTTAATATGATTAGTTATAAATATGTTGATGATTATATCCAACAATTGCGTGATGGAAAAATCATTTTAAATAAACGACGAATTAAACTGATGGAATTAATTGAGCGTGAAATCTATCCGGCTGATGATATGTATTTCGATGCAAAGCAAATTGAAAGTTACATAGCCTTTACAGAGAAATATTACTTCCCGTTGACGTTGGCGCAAAAATTTAAAACGTGCTTCATTTTCTTGTATTATAACGACGGCTCGCTAGTTTTTAACGAGCATTTAGATTACGAGGGGCGTGGCGGTGGTAAAACAGGTCGTATTTCTTCACTAGCAAATTACTTTATTAGCGATTTACACGACATTCCTTATTACAATGTTTCAGTTGTTGCTAATAGTGAAAAACAAGCGAAAATGTCATTTACGGAAGTTTATAACAAGATTGATCAGGACGATTCGCTCAAACAATATTTTGACCATAAAAAAGCATTGATAGAATCGTATGATACGAAATCGGTTTTCCAATACCATACATCTAACGCGAATACAAAAGATGGTTTACGTGATGGCTGTGTAATCTTTGAGGAAATTCATCAATATGAAGATGCCTCAACAGTAAATGTATTTACATCTGGTTTAGGTAAAGTTAAAAATCCACGTATCTTTTATGTTGGGTCTGATGGTTATGTTCGTGATGGTTTCATGGATAAGTTAAATGAACGTGCTGACAATATCCTAGATGGGAACGTAAGTATTCGAGATGACGGTTTATTTCCATTCATGTGCTGCTTAGATGATGAAGCCGAAATGCATGACCCGAATATGTGGCAAAAAGCAAATTCACAATTCCATCCACCATTGTCCGAATATGCGAAAACACTATTCAAAACAGTCATGCAACAGTACAAAAAACTAGAGCATGACCCGAGTGGTTACGAAGAATTTGTTACAAAGCGTATGAATTTACCAAAAGTCGATTTAGAGAAAAGTGTTACGTCTTGGGAGAAAATCGAAGCAACTGATCAAAAATATAACCTTGAAGAACTTAAGAATCGTGAATGCATTGGCGCAGTGGATTATGCGTCTATTCGCGATTTCGTAGCGTGTGGATTACTTTTCTTTAAGGACAATAACTATATCATTCCACGTGAATTATTTCAGGAGTTTGTTTGTAAGCCGTTTGCTGACAAGCATTATGGTTATAGCCAAACAAAAGCAGAAAATAACAATAAGAAAGACCATCGTAAATTCGCGCCAATTCGTGAATGGGAGAATGATGGTCTATTAACTGTGCTCGATAAAGAAGCTATGGATCCGTATATAGTAGTGAATTGGTTTGTTGAACGCCGTAACGAAGGTTGGAATATAAAAAAAATTGTGGGCGACAACTTCCGGATGGAAATATTACGACCACTTTTTGAAGCTGAAGGATTTGAAGTAGAAACGATTCGCAATCCAGATGCAGCAAGTGCTTTGTTGGCACCAAAGATCGAATTAGCATTTGATGAAGGCAGAGTAATTTTTGGTGATAATCCAGTACTACGATGGAATACGAACAATGTATTAGTTGTCATCGATAGCAAAGGAAATAAGCTTTATCGCAAAAAGGAAGCTGTTAAACGTAAGACAGACGGTTTCATGATGTTCCTTTATGGTGTATGGGCTACTCGCGATTTAGAAGATTTTGATGTCAGAACAACATTGAAAGCATTGAATTCGATTAATTTCTAACGTCTATATTCTCAATTGTGGAAGGCGTACAAAAGGAGGTGAGACATTTAAAATGGGGTTTTTATCAAACATCTTTCAACGTAATCAAAACTTAAAGTCGTCGTATGAATTTAATTTTGAGGGCTTAGAAGTTGAACAACGTGCTTACCTGAAAACTATGGCTTTAGAGGTTTGCATTGGTTTTATTGCTCGCACAGTTGCAATGGCTACATTTCGTATTTCCCAAAATAACAAACGCGTTTATGATAATTGGGATTATTCACTTAACGTTAGACCAAATACAGACCAATCGGCAGCGGAATTCTGGCAAGACTTTGCTTATCGTGCCATCCACAATAATGAAGTGTTGGTGGTAGTGAGTGATAACGGGGATTTGTTAATTGCTGATTCATTCACTCGTAAAGAGTACGCTGTACTACCTGATACATTTTCTAATGTAACAGTAAAGGAATTTACGTTCCAACGCACCTTTAAAATGAATGAAGTTATTTACATTACTTATAACAATGAAAAATTAACAAAATTCATGAAGGGGCTATTTGCAGATTACACTGAATTATTCAGCCGAATGATTCAAACATCGATGTTTTCAAATCAAATTCGTGCAACAGCTAGTATCGACGCAAATCAAAGTCTTGATGATGAAAACCTAGCTGAATTAGGAAGTTTCATCAATAAAATGTTTAATGCCTTCAAAACGAAAGTGTTTGCAATCGTGCCAAAACTGAAAGGTTTCGATTATGAGGAAATTACAGATGGTACAAACGGTGGTCGTTCCATCGAAGATATTACAAAAATATCTGACAAAGCGGTTGAGCATGTAGCTCAACTTTTAGGTTTACCAGTCGCTTTAGTTCGCGGTGATATGTCTGAGTACGAAACTGCTTTAAAAGCTTATGACAAGTTTTGTTATGGTCCGTTTCTTAAGAAAATTTCTGATGAATTGAACAACAAGACAATCGAAAAGAAGGATTATCAAAATGGGCGCAAAATTAAAGTGTACGGCATTGTTATCGACGATCCGTTGGAACGACTTGATAAAGTTGATAAAGGCATTGCAAGTGGAGCTATTACACCAAACGAAGGGCGAGTGGAGTTCTTGAATTTAGAGCCATCTGATGACCCGGCAATGGACAAACATTATATTACTAAGAACTATGCGGAAGCAGAGCACTCGAAGGGAGGTGAGAATAATAATGAAGGTGAAACGACTGTTTAATTACAAAAACACTCAATTCGATGATGAATTAAAGAGCGTTCCTCACAATTTTGCTGTAAAACATGATGAAGAAGCAAAAACATCTGAACTTACTATTTACGGTGTTATCGGTGAATCATGGTGGAATGAAAAATGGACCTCAGCAATGGATGTAGACAATGCATTAAAAGAAGCAGGTTCAAACAATCTTGTTATCCGATTAAATTCTCCAGGTGGTAGCGCATTTGATGGTATTGCAATTTATAATCGTCTAATGAACTACAAAAATGAAACAGGTGCTAAGATTACAATTCATGTTGATGGCTGGGCATGTTCAGCAGCATCAGTAATCGCTATGGCAGCGGATGAATTAATTATGGGCCTTGGTGCCATGATTATGATTCATGAGGCTTCTAGTGGCGTTTGGGGTGCAAAAGGTGATTTCCGAAGTGAAGCTGATTTATTAGAAGAGCTTGAAGAAGGTATCATCGATATTTACATGACAAAAGCAACTGTAAAACGAGAAGAAATTCGTCAGAAGGTAGACGCTGAAACATGGTTTGGAGCGTCTAAAGCTATCGAAGTTGGATTCGCCACTTCTTCTACCTCATCAACTGTGGAGGGCAACTCAAAAGAGGAGCTATCGAATTTAAAAGCGCAGAATGCTAACTTGCAAAATGAAATTCAACAATTAAAAAATCAACAAAATCAGGAACCAACGCCAGAGCCAGTACAGCCGACTAACAAGCGTAAAGGGTTCCTTTTTTAATACAAAAATTTGGAGGTAATCATAAATGGTTATTAAATTAAACAATCACACTGAAACTTACGAGGAAGCAAAATTAAATTATGCTGCTGTTGTGAAAAACGAAGAATCGACACCAGAGCAAGTAGAAGAAGCTTGGGTGAATATGCAAGATGCATTAGTGAATTCTTTAACAACTCAAATTACAAACGAAGTAGCTAACAACACGATGGATCAAGTGATTCTATCGAATCGTGGAGCAGATGTAATGACTGCAGAAGAAACAAAATTCTTCAATGTTGTTGTATCTGATGGTTTCCAAGACGAAATTGTTCTCCCGTATACGATTGAAGAACGTATTTACGAGGATTTAACAAGTGATCACCCATTATTATCTGTAATCAATTTCCGCAACTTAGGAACAATCACATTAACTGCAATCACATCGGAATACGAAGGTGCAGCTGTATGGGGTCCAATCTTCGGAGAAATCAAAGGTCAATTAAATGCTGCATTCAAGCAAGAAAAAATCGCTCAATCTAAATTAACTGCATTTGTTGTATTGCCTAAAGACCTTGAGAAATTCGGTCCTAAATGGGTTGCTGCTTATGTTCAAACTCAAATTACCGAAACATATGCAGTAGCATTAGAAAATGCAATTATCAACGGTGCTGGTCCAACAAAAGAAGAACCAATTGGTTTAATTCGTGATTTAGTAGCAGCAGTAGATCCAACTAATGGACATGCAAAAAAAGCGGTAGCAGGAACATTAACATTAGCTGACCCAAAAACAATCATCAAAGAATTCGCTGGAATCGGTAAAGAATTATCAGAGAAAGAAAATGGTAAACCTTTAAACGTTAGTGGAAAAGTTGCACTAGTGATTAACCCTGCTGATGCTTGGGATTTAAAAGGTGACTTTACTATTCAAAATTCACTAGGTGATTACATTACAAAACTTCCTTACAATTTCATTCTTATTGAATCAGAATTTGCTACAAAAGGTGAGTTAGTTGCATTCGTTAGTGATCGTTACGATGCGTACCGTGGTGGTGGTATTGAGGTTAAGGAATACAAAGAGACATTAGCTATGGAAGATTGCAATTTACACATTGCGAAAACATTTGCCTTTGGTAAGCCGCGTGATAACAAAGTGGCAGCGATTTACAAATTACCGGTAACTCCTTAATTTTAAGGGGTTTCCGTTTTGAGGAGGGATAACAGTGTATAAAGTAGTCCTAGATTTCAAGGATAAAGACGGTCGGTTTTATCGTGAGGGTGACATTTTCCCAGCACCTGACGCTAGCAAACAAACAGCTGCACGAATTAAAGTATTGTCGTCCACAAATAACTTATACGGCCAGGTTTTTATTAAGAAAAATGAAACACCAAAAGAAAAGTAGGTGAGTTAAATGAATGAAATCACACCAGAACTTTTATCTGAATTTAAAGACCGTATGAAGCTTGGTGATGATGAAGACGACAATTTGAAGCGTATTTTAAAAGCGTCACACGATGATTTACAGCGCATTTGCGGTGATTATGATATAAATACTCACGAAGTCTTTAAAGAGCTTGTATTCGAGCGTTCTCGCTATGTTTATAACGATGCGCTTGAATACTTCCACAACAACTTTCTAACTCAAATTAACAACCTTAGTATTGCGAAAGCACTTGAAAGTAGTGAAGTCGATGAAAAAGTTTAAGTACAACGAAAATAATCATTCTGGCTTGTATCGACATCGTATTTTAATTCGTAAACGCACTATTACTACAGATGAATTGCTACAAGAAATCGAAACGTTTGAGTACTACGGACGCTATTGGGCCATGATTAAAACGCTAAAAGGTAGTGAAATAATGGGAGCCGGAAGAGAGCAAACAAAAGTCGAGAAACGATATGTAGTGAAGTATGCGAAATCATTAGATGAATTTATCGATAGTGAACATACAACTTTTGAAGTGGTGCAAAAAGGCATTGTTTATGATGTGAAAAGCGCTGTCAACGATGATGATATGAACATTACTGTCACTATCGTTGTGGAGGGGCAGTCTTAATATGGCAACAAATATCAATGATCTTGCTGCTGAAATAAATCGAGCTCTAGCAAACTATGCTCATGGTGTTGGTGAAGATATAGAAAAGGTTGCTGAAAAAGTTGCTAAAGAAGGCGCACAGCAACTTAAAGCTCGTTCTCCTGTTGGTGCAACACATCGTTATGCTAAAGGTTGGCGAGCTAAAAAAGTGGGTAATCAATGGGTCGTCCACAATATTCATTATCAACTCACACATCTGCTTGAAAAAGGGCATGCAAAAGTAGGTGGTGGTCGAATTCCAGCTGTTGTCCACATAGCACCTGTAGAGCAAGAAATGATCAATGAATTTGTCCAAGGTGTAGAGGAGGCGATTAGAGGGTGACATTATCTGAACTTGCTCAAAAATTAAAGGCACTTGGTTATCCAGTTGCGTATTCACATTTCAAGAGCGTACAAGTGCCTCCCTTCATCTGCTACCTCATTGCGGATGGCGATACATTCAGTGCTGATAATACAGTTTTATCAAAAATCACTTATGTAGATATTGAACTATATGTAGCCAATAAAGATTTGGCTGCAGAGAAAAAAATCGAAGATATGTTAAAAGAAAACGAACTCCCTTGGGGCTATGATGAGATTTTCATCAAAGACGAGGGAGTTTTTAAATGCACATTTTCAATAACTTTAATTAATTAGGAGGTCATTTAGATGGCAGAAAATAAAGTACGTTATGGTTTAAAGAATGTTCATTACGCAGTAGCTGCAGAAGGAGCAGATGGAAAATTAACATATGGAACACCAGAACGTTATCCTGGTGCCGTTTCTTTAAGTCTGGAACCACGAGGCGAAACATCAGAGTTTTATGCGGATGATCGTGTTTATTATGCAACAACAGTAAATAACGGATATGAAGGCACATATGAAGCTGCAGAATTACCTCTGAAGTTCCGTACAGATGTAATTGGAGATCAATTAGATGAAACTACAGGGGTTCTTACTGAAACAGCAAATTCAAAGCCTAAAACAATTGCATTAATGTTTGAATTTGATGGTGATGTAAAGGCAACACGTCATGTATTGTATAACGTTACTGTAAGCCGTCCTGGTACGTCAGGAGAAACGAAAACAGAAACAACAGAGCCAACTACACAAGAGTTAACATTCATCGCTGCACCAACTATAGATGGTGTTGTTAAACGAGCTACAACAGGTACAACGACACCTGAAATTTACGATGCATGGTATACAAAAGTATTTGAACCTACAGCAGTACCAACACCTTAATGAATTGTGGAGGGCAAATAGATGGAAATTACATTAACAATCGATGATAAACCAGTTAAATTCAAATCAAGTGGCGCTGTAACAAAGCGCTATAAAATGCAGTTTCAGCGGGACTTCTTTGCGGATATATCAAGTTTTGGACTTGCGATGCAGAAGGAAGATATTAAGTCAGCGGATAGTGAAAAAGCAATGCAAATCATGAGTAAAATTGATTTTGATTTATTCCTAGATATTGCATGGGTATTTGCAAAAACAGCAGACAACGCAATTCCAGACCCATTAACTTGGTTAGATGGATTTGAAACATTTCCGATTATGGAGATTTTGCCAGATTTACAGGATTTAATCGCACGTACAATTGGCTCTAAAAAAAAGTAGATAGTGAGGGTACGTCTTCAGGGGAAACAATATCCACGGAGACATACCTTTATTTATGCAAAGAATGCGGACTAGAACACGATGATTTAGAAACAATGACAATTGGCATGACACTTGATTATATCGAAGATTATTTAGAAAAGAAAAATCCGAATAAAAAAGAAAAGAAAACTACTCGCAAAGCATCGCAAGCAGATTTCGACTCATTCTAGCACTTGCCTTTTGGCAGGTGTTTTTATTTGTGCAAAAAGGTAGGTGAAACGAATGTCAAATAGTCGAATAAAAGGAATCACGATTGAATTAAATGGTGATACAACTGGATTAACTGATGCGCTGAAAGATGTTAATAAAGAAAGTAGTAAAGTTACTAGTGAGTTAAGGGAAGTTGAACGAGCTTTAAAATTAGATCCAGGTAACGCAGAATTAATTGCCCAAAAACAGCAGCTTTTAGCAGAGCAAATCCAAAATACAAGTCAAAAATTAGACACATTAAAGCAGGCACAAGCACAGGTAGAACAACAATTCGCCAATGGTGATATTGGTGCAGATCAATATCGAGCATTCCAACGTGAATTAGCAACGACAGAAGCATCTCTTAGATCATTACAAGGTCAAATGGATGCTACATCTCAAAACTATAATAGTTTAAGAAATGCTAATAGAGATTTACAAACGTTCTTTGAAGCAACTAATACTACTGTGGCTGATTTCGCTGATGTGTTAGGCAATCGTTTAACTTCTGCTATTAACCAAGGTACAGCTTCCACAGATCAAATTAATAGAGCACTACAAATAATGGGTAGACATGCATTAGGTGCTGGTGCTGATATCGATATGATGCAAACTGCATTACAAAATATCCATACAACTGGGTTACAAGGAGTTAGAAATGAATTTGCTCAAATTGCAAATGCCGCTGATGATGCAGGAGATTCGGTAAATGGCTTTGGTGAGAAGCTACAAGGGGTTGCAGCTGGATTAGTAGCAGGTGGAGGTATTGCTGTTGTAATCCAAGAAGCATTAGATGTATCGAGTTTAAATACCAATATTGAAATATCAATGGGTATTAAAGGCGGAGATGCTGAAGCAGTAAGAGATAGTATTAATGGTGTGACAGCAGCAATTGGTGACGAAGAAGCAGCTTATGAAGGTGTTAGAAGACAAATGACTCTTAATAAAAATGCTTCTATGGAATCTAACCAAAAGATCATTGAAGGTGCGGCAATGGTTAGTCGTGCATACAAAGAAGTTGACTTTAAAGAGTTGATTCAAGAATCACATGAAATCGGTAAAGAGTTAAAAATATCTCAAAGTGATGCGTTAGCATTAACTAATCAATTACTAAAGATTGGTTTCCCTCCAGAGCAATTAGACATCATTTCTGAATACGGCGGGCAACTACAACGTGCTGGATATACAGCTGAAGAAGTTCAAGCTATTATGGCAGCTGGTGTTGAAACGGGAACTTGGAATATCGACAATTTACTTGATGGATTGAAAGAAGGTCGTATTAAAGCGGCTGAATTTGCCGAGGGTTGGGATAAATCCATGACTTCCCTTATTGATGATATCGGTTTATCGAGAGATCAATTAGACGCATGGGGTAAAGCTGTTGCTAACGGTGGTAAAGAAGGTTCAAAAGCCATGATTGAAATGGCTCAATATCTCGACACAATCGAAGATAAATCTAAGCGGAATGCTTTAGGTGTAAAATTCTTCGGTACAATGTGGGAGGACCAGGGCGATAACATTGTAGCTACTCTCACAAATATGGATAACCATTTAAAATCTACCGATGAGATGCAGAAGACTCTTAATGCTGATACCGAAAAGCTGAAAGCTGATCCAGCATATAGAATGGCAGAAGCAATGAACTCTATTAAACAATCACTTGCTCCTGTATTAGCGGATATGGCTGAAATGATTGCACAAATTGCCGACTGGATAGCAGAAAATCCTAAACTTACAGCAACGATTGTTGCAGTTGTAGGAGTTTTAGGAACATTAGTTGCTGCATTTGCTGCATTAATGCCTGCAATTGGTTCATTTGTCGGATTAGTCGGTGGAGGTTCAGCCGCCTTGGGTATATTAGGTTCTACTTTAGCAGTAATAACAGGTCCTATTGGTATAACTGTCGCCGCATTAGCGGGATTAGGGGTCGGAATATATGCAGTAACTCAAGAATTGAGTGAATCGTCTATTGAGGTAGAAGATTGGACTACGAAAGTTTCAGAAGGTACAGCAAAAGCTGTAGGAAGCTTTATGGAATTAAATACAGGTGCTACAAATGCTTTAACACAATTAAAATGGTCTGGCGGTACTTTAACTACTGAAATAGCAAATGATTTAATCGAAAAGAACAACCAAATGACTACACAAGTCTTAGAAGCTATGAAATCACGTCATGAACAACAGTTGACAGAACAAACTTCATACTTTGACCAATCATCTGCATTATCAGCACAACGTGAGCAAGAAATCCTTGAACAAACTAAACAAAAGCATGTTGAGCAAGAACAAGCAGTTTCTGAGGGGCAAGCACGTATCAATGAAATATATAAAACTGCATCTAGTGAAAAGAGAGCAGTAACTAAAGAGGAATTCGCAGAAATTGATAAAATTAATGCTGATTTAAAGAATAATGCTATTCAGTATCTATCAGAATCAGAGAGAGATCAAAAAGTTATTTACGAAACTCTTAAACATAATGCAAGTGAAATATCTGCTCAACAAGCGGCTGATGTTGTTAAGAATTCTAATGAACAGAAAACTAAAACAATTGAGGATGCAGAACAAACTTATAAACAACGTGTTGCAGCAATTACTAAAATGCGTGATGAAGATAAAACAATTACCAAAGAAGAAGCAGATGCAATGATCGCAGAAGCTGAACGTGGTAAAAATGATACTATCAAGAACGCTGAATTAATGCATCAAAACGTTGTGTCAGAAGCTAAAGCCCAAGCTGGCGAACATGTTGAACAGGTTAACTGGGAAACTGGTGAAGTCTTATCTAAATGGGGAGTATTTAAAAATGACGTATCAAAAAAGTGGGATGAAATAAAAAATAGTGCATCAAAAACGTGGAATGAAATTAAAACTAATACGATTACCATATGGGACGAAATAAAGGCTTGGCCAGGTAAGAAGATTGAAGAAATGAAATCGGCTGTTGAGAAGAAGATGGGCGAAGTCAAAACCACGATTGAAAAAAAGTGGAAAGAAGCAGAGGCATTTTTTAAAAAAATAGATCTTATTCAGATTGGTAAAGACATCGTTAATGGACTAATTAAAGGTATCGGAGATATGTTTAATGGTGTTAAAAGAAAAGTTGAAGAATTAGCAGGTCTTATTCCTGACTGGGCTAAGGATATTTTAGGAATACATTCTCCGTCTCGTGTTATGGCTGAAGTTGGTATGTGGACAGGCGAAGGTCTAGCGCAAGGTATTGAATCTACCTATGGACGCAACGAAAGTGCTATGAAGGAACTTAGCCAACTTTTAATTGATGCTACGAAAGATAATCAAGCAGCTGTAACGGATATTGCAAATAAAGCCGAAAAAGAACGTACAGCGATTCAAAACGAATCCGCAGCTAAAAAGAAAGAAATTGAAAAGAAATTAGCAAGTGACATTCAAGCGATTCAATCTAAAGCTTCAGCTAAAAAGAAAAAATTAACCAAAGAAGAAAACAATCGTATTGCGAAATTAAAAGAAGAAGCTAACGACAAACTTCTAAAACTAGATCAAGAGAATCAAAAGAAATTCGAAAAAATCAACACAAAAGCTTGGTCTGATATGGTCAAGAAAGAAGAAAGTGCATCTAGCGAACGTTTGAAGGTTATTAAGCAATATATTGCTGATAAAGATTCAACGAATGAGCTCTCATTAGCAACAGAGAAACACATCTTAGAAGAATCGATGAAGTTGTTTAAGGATGGTACGGCTGAGAAAATCGAAATTCAAAAGATGTATCAAAAAGTTACTGGAGAAATCAATAAAGAATCTGAGTCAATTAATAAAACCTATGTCGACAATGTGAAAAAGCTTAACGCTGATTACATTGCCCAAGAGCAAAAGCTCACAAAAGAATATGAAGATACACTTCAGAAGCGCAGAGATGCGCTTTATTCATTTTCCGGATTATTCGATGAGGTTGTTCGAAAAGATGTAAGCGGAAGTGCATTAATAGCGGCTTTGCAGTCTCAAGTAACGGCTTTCGAGGATTGGCAAAAGAATATAACAGAATTGGCTAACAAAGGTATAGAAGATGGGCTTCTTGCTGAATTACGTAATATGGGTCCAAAAGCCGGAGCAGAAATTGCAGCATTAAATTCTTTAACAGATGAACAGTTACAACAATATGTATCACTGTGGAAGGAAAAGAATGAGTTAGCTCGTACTCAAGCTGAAGCAGAGCTTACAGGACTTAAACAAAATACCGAAAAGCAGATAAATGAATTAAAAACAAAGACAGCTGAGCAACTACGTATCTATCAAAATGAGTGGCGCAATAGTATGATTTCACTTAAGGGTGAAGTAAAAAATGAAATGGACGAAATGCCAAGCATCGGTGAGTTTGCTGTAAATGGATTAATTTACGGTATGATGTCCAAACAAGGAGATTTATTGAGTGCTGTACAATCACTAGCATCTATTGTTTCAGATGCATTTACGTCTGCTTTAGACATCCACAGTCCATCTAGGGTGATGCGAGGATATGGTATTAACATTGGTGAAGGACTTGTGCTAGGTATCAATGATATGGTTGGGAAAGTCGCCGGGGCAACTAGACGATTATCTAATGCTGTAACCGAGAAAGCGAATAACTCAATGCCAGGTAATACAACGTCATCCACAACAAATCGTACTGAAAACAATACAGAAAACAATTTCAACTTAACTGTGAATAGCCCTAAACCAATCGATCCTTACGAAACAGCAAGGTTAAGTAGGAATGGGTGGAAAGAAATGGGGTTGCAATTATAAAGGGGGCTAGAACATGATTGAGTCTTTCCAAAGTCGAGAAAAATTAATATTCGATAATCATCGAGGGCAGACATTCGAAATTTCAGTGTCTAGCCCTTTTTATTTAGACAACGCAGATGGATTGGAAGCATTAGAAAATGAATTTTATAACGTGAAGAATTACAACGAGGATGGCACAAATGTAAAAGGTTCTAGTGTTAGAGAACGAAACATTGTCATCAATGGTCGTATTCGATTGGATAAGGATGTTAATAGGCAAAAGTTAATTCGTTTTTTTAATCCAAAGCATAATTTCACACTTAGATATGAAAATGGTGAGGTTACACGTTATATCGATTGCAAGGTAGAAAAATCACCAGTTGTAAGCAGGCATGTGATAAATGAATTTATTATTTCGTTTTTATGCCCTAATCCTTGGTGGTACACCGAAGAACAGAAATACGAAATAGCAATGTGGGTACCAGCGTTCGAATTTGAACTTGAAATTGATGCAGAAGGTGACGGCATTGAAATGGGTTATCGTGAGCCTAACAACATTGTGAATGTCTTCAATGATAGTGATACTGCTTCACCTTTACGGATCCAATTCAAAGCTTTAGGTTCTGTTGTCCGTCCACAGATTGAAGTAGTAGATACAGGTCATATCATTATGATTGATGCAACTTTACAGGGTGGAGATATTGTCACCGTTAATACTCAAAGAGGTAATGAGTATGCCATTTTAGAACGAAACGGAACACAAATTAATTACTTTAATTATCTATCGTATGATTCAGATATTCAATTAAGTGTGGATGTCGGGGACAATTTAATTCGATATGATGCAGCCGAATTTGTATCAAATCTAGAGGTGTCCATTTACTTTACGCCTCAGTTTGTGGGGGTGTAGTGACATGCTTTATGTATGCAATGAAAATTTTGAGCGTTTAGGATATATCGGTAAGTTCTCGTATCTTCTGTGGAGGAAAAAATACGGGCCGGGTAGTGAGGCAGAATTACATGTAGATGTTACACCGAAAAATATCGAGCTATTGAAGAAGGGAAATATTATTTATCGTCAGGATGATAATGAAGCCATGTTTATTTACTATCGTCAATTTGATGATAGTTCTGGTGTAGATCAATTGGTTATCAAATGCTTTTCTCTCACACGATGGACAGACCGTAGAATCCTGTGGAAGCAATACGATTTCAATACAACACCTGAAAAGATTATGAGGCAAATTATTTCAGAAAGTATGATTAGTCCTACTGATGCAACTCGTAAAATTTCACAAGTACAATTAGCCGCGGTAAAAAATATTGGTCAAGCTATTCAACAGCAAATTTCATATAAACAGGTGTATGAGGTATGTGAAAATCTATGCACTACTCATGACGTTGGGATGCGTTGTCTATTCGATAAACGGACACTGAAATATGACTTTTATGAAGGTGCAAACAGAACTATTAACCAAATGGCAAATCCACGTATAATCCTATCTAAAAACCGTAGTAATTTATTAAAAAGAAACTATGAGGATGCTGATAACGATTTAAAAACAACTGCTCTTGTTGGAGGTGCCGGAGAGGGTTGGGCACGTAAAACAACCTCTGTAGGTGCATCGTATACAGGATTAAAACGTCGAGAAATATTTATCGATGCGAGGGAAGTTTCTGAAACAAGGGAAGTAGATGGTGAACAAATATCAATTCCATTATCAGAGTATAACGCTTTACTTGCAGCAAAAGGAAAAGAAAAATTATCCGAGTATACAGAGTTCATAGGCTTTGATTGTGAACTGGATGTAACAAAAGAAAATACAAAATACAACGAGGATTTTTTCTTAGGGGACTTAATTACAATTAAGGATGATGAATTAGGAATTTTAATGAATAGTCGTGTAATGCAAGCGGATGAGGTATTCAAAGAAGATGGTAAATCAATCTTTGTAACTGTAGGTAAGTCAGTACCAACCCTTCCACAGGCTATAAAAAGGATGGTGAAGTAATAATGTTTAGATTTGGAATGTTTAACTCTATTAATGGAGATAGACGATACAAAGCAGAGGATTTTGCACAGTATTTCGCAACATTCATCGGGAATGGTATTTTTGTTAAACCTTCTGATTGTTTACAGATTCGTGCAAATGGAGATTCAATGAGTGTATATGTTCGTCCTGGTAAAGGATGGGTCAATGGGTATTATTTAATTAATGATGAGGATTATAACTTGTCACTTGCTGTTGGCGATGCAACACTTAATCGTATTGATCGCATCGTAATTAAATTAGATTTTACACTCCGTAAAATGAGTGTGGAAGTCAAAAAAGGTGCTTTATCGGCTTCTCCAATCGCTCCAACTTTAAAACGTGATGCAGATGCTTACGAGTTAGCTCTTGCGGATGTTTATATCGCTAAAGGAGCTTTGACGGTTAGTCAAGCAGCTATTACAGATACACGATTAAATAATAGTCTTTGTGGTCTTATGCACGGTGTTGTAGATCAAGTTGATACTACAACAATCTTTAATCAGTATCAACAATGGTTTGAGGATTATTCAGTAACAAAAGCAGCAGAATTCTTACAATGGCAAAACAAAGTGATGAGCGAACTAGAGGTATGGATTGATGCTCAAGAAAAGGATTTTGAAGCTTGGAGACAAGCGGAAGAAGCATTGTACTACACGTGGCTACAAGGTCGTAAGGACAACTTTGATGCATGGTTTGAAACTGTTAAAGACATTTTGGATACGACAGCAGATGGCAAATTATTTAATAAAATACAAGACCACGAAGATGCTAGTTTGCCTCATAAATTTTTACTAGGTAATGAAGTGTATAAGTATGGTTTCGCATTTAATCCTGATTTGAAATGTGTATCGTTTATATTTAAGGAGGTGGAATGATGACAGAAAACAATATTTTAAATTTACCCACTTACGAACAGGTAGAACAAATCAAAGAAAACGTTGGCGAGGTTAAAAATACTAGTGGTCAACTTTTAGACATTAACAATATGCAATACAAGGCTATAGTACAACAAGACGCTATATTATCACCTGATTATATCGACCCTATCGAGGTGGCTACTAAAAAGTTTTTTGAAGCTAATCCAGATGAACTGGTTAACTATCGCCACTACGCACAGACACCTTATATTATAGGGCGCGAGGATTATGATGGTGGTAATCTTATAGCTTTACGATTACAAACTATCCCAACAGTAGTAACTTCGGTAACTAGTTATAATTTAGATACATCTGAAATTGTTAACCATGTCCGATTGCCAGAAGGTTTTAAATTTTTATATCAAGTTAATCCGAATTGGATTACAACAACTGATGATAAATATCTTTACATCTTAGGACAACAAGGAACGCAAATTTCTTTAGCTGTTTTAGATAAAAATACATTAGCAATAAAGAAAGTATTAGTTACTGCAAGCACTAACATTAATGTTGATGCTTTAGCTGGTAACGTTTATCGTTGTCTTATTATAAGAGATAATGTTATGCATTTCACTCTTAGAGTAAACGATGATACTTCTACTATTTACGGGTATGATTTAAATAAAGATGTTAACGGTGTTCCTACTACTTTGAATTACAATATATCTTATGTACAATCGTACAATGATTTACCAAACGTAGCCACTTTATACAACCTTTTCGAATCCAAATATAATGATTTCATATATATCGTGGGTCGACCTAGAGGAAATACTACTATTAGTTTCGTAAAAGCTCGTTTAGTTGCTGGTAAATTACAACAAGTATCAGCGTTAGTCATGGGAAATACTTCTTCATCATCATGGGGCGATTTTTTAGAAATAACTGATAAAAAAGCATGGGTTCAAGTAGGTTCTGGCGGTCTTTCTTCGTTAAATGTTGTTAACTTAGAAACCATGACTCTCATGGGGAATATAGGTGTAAATAACTTGGGGTATATTTTACCTTTAACTGCAGATTTTAAAAGAATAATTTCTTGGGCAGATACTGTGTATTATAATATTGGCAGACCTGTAGGTATGGTTAATATAACAGAATTAATCGATATAGAAAACAGTAATACTTTGAATCATATTTCAACTCCAACATATGCAATTGTTCCACGTGTTACCCAACAAACGTTAAACGGAAACGCAGCTATAACGCAAAATGGTATTTTTGAAAGTGCAGGACCTATGTCAACGACTATCATTCACAACGGACAAACTTATGCTAGAATGGCTAACACTAGAGATAATGGATTCTATAAAGTTATGTTTAGCAGTCAACTAATAGGTTACGCAGGAGGTAATTAATCATGATATTTCTAGTGCCATCCGGTGATACGTTTGGTGTTTTTTACAACATGAATGATATACCTGAACATTTACACAATACAATTATTGTCGTAGACTCGTTGCCTGAAGGGTATGGTATTTTACGTCGAGACCCTCAAGGTAATTTCTACTATGAACCATTCCCAGACATACCATCAGTTATTGATCCACCAACACCTTTTGAAGTACTTGAAGAAAAGATTACTAAATTAGAGGCTATTATAGAGCAAAATAACTTAATTGCTGTCGATTCTATACTAGGCGTATATGAAGAATTGGTTAGTATGCGTGAAGAAATGGCAGTAATAAAAGGAACAATCAACAATGCTTAGAGCAATGTTAATTAAAATAAAATTAAAACTAAAATTGGAGGTCTACAAAATGGTAGATGGATATGTATTATTAATTGTAAACACTGACAAAACAGGCTCAACGATTGATCGTGTGCCAACAAAATTAAAGGCACCTGTATTAACTAAACTGAATGCTTTAGGTCTAGACGGATATGGCAATCCAATTGAATAGGTAAACGTAGAGACGCAAGCATAAGCTTAGCGTTATTTTTTATGCCTTCCACAGATAATTGGGGAGGGCTTTTATTATGTAGAAAAGGAAGGTGTCAGATGAAAACAGACACACTATATACATCATTAATTGGCGGCACAATGGCATGGATAGGATACCTTGTTGGAGGTATTGACCATCTTATAAAAGCCCTTGCTATTTTTATGGCTATTGATTTCTCGCTAGGAATCATGGTCGGATTTTTATTCAAAAATGTTGAGAGCAAAAAAGCTTTTAAAGGTCTAATTAAAAAGACGGCTATGATATTAATGGTCGTTGCAGCGGTTCAATTGGACTTAGCGACTGAATCAGGTAATTTCATGCGTAATGCAATGATTCTGTTCTTAATTGGGATGGAAGGTATCAGTATGATTGAGAATCTAGGTAAGCTAGGTATTCGCGTACCGAAGTTTTTGGCGAATGCATTCACTCAGTTACAAATGGATAACGATGACAAACCGAAGGATGGTGAGAAATAATGGTCACTATTCGTAAAAAGCTAGTTCCTGATGCACAAGCGAACAAAGTAACTTATGGCAAAGGGAACAGTAAAAAATATATCGTTGTACATGAAACGGATAATACACGTTCAGGAGCCGATGCAGATGCACATGCACGTTTACAAGCAAACGGTAATAGTCGTTCAGCATCTTGGCACTATACTGTGGACGGCAAAGAAGCTGTACAATCATTTGAACATGCTTGGAGATGTTGGGCTGCAGGAAGTAATAAAGGAAACAATGAAGGTATTCAGGTTGAAATTTGTGTAAATGCTGATGGTAACTATTTAAAAGCTGTACAAAATACAGCAGAGTTAGTTGCAAAGATCATGAAAGATGAAGGTATTCCAATTAGTAATGTGGTCCAGCACAATCATTTCAGTGGCAAAAATTGTCCTCGGAATATGCGTGAAGGTAAGATTAGTTGGTCCCAGTTCATTACTATGGTTAAAAACGCAAGTGGTAATACACAGCAACCAAAGCCTTCCACAGATGATGATAAGTATCGTGTTTTAACAGGCACTTACAGCACAAAACAGGCTGCTGAAAATGTACAGGATGTTCTTAAGCATCGGTTCGGTTGGGTGGCATACATTGAGCCAGATGGCGATAAATATCGTGTTAAAACAGGTACGTTTACCGGAATGGATGCAGCACAAGCAGGTGCAAATAAAATTAAAACAGCTAAGTTGGCTCAAGTAACAAATATAGTAGCTGAATAAATTAATGCCCAGGTACTCAATTAATTTTGAGCCTGGGCTTTTTTTATTGGCAAATTAAAAGCCAATTATTTTAGTGGCTTAGAATAGTTATTCAAATTCTTTAGCAAGTAACCCTGGTAATGCAATATCAAATCCGGCTTGAGATTTATATGAATATGATCCATAAATTTCTCCATAAACAGTGATAATATCATCATCCACAAAGTCTGTGTAACCATAATACTCTATAAATATAACATCATTAGGATCATATCCATAAGAAGTAGGTGTTACAGCAAGTCGGATGTTTGTAACGTTGTCACCTTCAAGAATTTGTAGAATCTTTCCAGTGTATTTTACGTATTCACCTTTGTAACGATCTGGATTCTTTTTCAATTGTGGATAGTCAATAGTTTTTGCATTTGCTTTTTTAGCAGCAGCAGCTTGTTCTGCTTTTATACGAGCTTCTTCTTCCGCCTTAGCTTTCGCCTCTGCCTCTTCTTTTGCTTTCTGTTCAGCTAATGCCTTTTCCTCAGCTTCTTTTTTCTCACGTGCAGCTTTTTCTTCTGGAGTTTCTTCCTTAGGTTTTGCTACAGTTTCTACTTTTTCATTGTCTTTAGAGTCAGTAGATGATTCAGTACCGTTTGTAGGTACCATTATAAATCCAACTATAAAAACAACAATTGAAATACCGAGAACAAGACCACCTTTCATTTTTTTCTTTCTTATAAGTCCAATTACTAATAGAACAAGACCTACAAAAAAACCAAGCATACCTAAAATTGCTAATATAGTTCCCATAAATAAACTCTCCTCTCAATTTCCATTTTAGGAAACTTAGATGTAAAAGTATATATAAAAAAACAGACAACTATGATTAGTTATCTGTTATCCCCCATTCCAATATATCGTCAAAGCTTGTTATTTCTAATGTCTTACAAATGGTTTCTAGATGCGCTTTGTTAATTGTGTCTCTTCGATTATTTACTATTTCACTAATAGCAGCTTGGCGAATACCTGTCATCTCAGCCAACTTTGATTGAGTAAGTCCTCGTTCTTCCATTATTTCTTTTAATTTTATCCGCATAGTAAACCACCCTTCGTTAATTATTCTCATATTCAAAATATATCAGAATATACGTTTATACGCAATATCAAATAAAATTATAGGATTTATGTTGACTATACGAATATGCGTATAATATACTGTTATCAAGAAATACGAAATATCGAATAAACGTATAATTGAACAGAAGGAAGGTGAACAAATTGAAAACATTCGCGCAACGTAATGAGTACCACAACCTTAAATTAAAACAGTTGGATAAAATCACTGATGCTCGAAAGCACACAAGAAGATTAGCACGCATCATGAAATATCACGAATTGTTAACAGCGCTAGAAGTAGAACATATGCGTCAGAAATTGAAGCAAGTATTTAACTAGTGGTTATAGAAAGAAAGTGAGGTGAAAACGATGGCATTTGAATACTTAGCAACTTACACAACATTTGACTCAGTAGAAGATATGGATTTAGAAATCAATGAACGAATCAAAGAAGATCGATTCAATTTGACTAAATCAGAACGTGCCATCGTTTTCGCTATCAAGTCACACTGTTTAGATTATCCAGGTGCTTGTCATTTACGAAACGAAACAATCGCAAAAGAAGTCGGAGTTTCTTTAATTACAGTTAGCCGCACGATCAAAAAGTTAGTCGAGTTAAAAATTATCGGTAAAGCAAATCGCTCAAAACTAAACGGTATCAAGGGAGCCAACATTTATTTCTTTTTACCACAGAATGATGTATCGGATATGATGCATCGAGAAGAAGTCATTGAAGCTAGTAACGACAAGGCTTTAGGAGATGTTTCGGAAGATGTAAGCATTAAATCTTTTAATCTTTTAAGTTCTAAACAAGCAAATAATAATTTATGTGAATTAGAAAATGAATTGGCTTTGCAAGCTGAAAAGAAAAAAGAATACATGAATGAGTATCAAGTGATGCTATTTGATTTCATGAATAGTTTGCCATTAGCAGATAACTTAAAAGATGAATTACACAAAGTTGTATTAGCTGCTCAGGTTCAAAGTACAACTGACTTCATTAAAGCTAAAAATGTTCTATTCAAAATTGCAATGGATATTAAAGAAGGTGTACTGACAGTTACTAGTACATTAAGAGCTGTATTCGTATGTGCTTATAGTAAGGCTGTAGAGCGTTTAAATAGTAAGTCGATTAATTCCTCATCTGTGGAGGACAAAGCGCGCAGAGAACGTCCAGTACCTTTCTATAACTGGTTGAATGAGCGTGATAGCCTTCCACAATCGATAGTGCATGATGAACCATCGTTAGATAATTGGTTGGAATGGTAAATAGGAGAAACCGCTATGAATTAGTGAAGTCTGACAAAAAACGGTTTAGTCAACAGGTGAATTCATAGCGATTGTATTACAGATTTAAGTATTCACATGATGAAATTAATTTAGACACTACAAAGGAGGAAATAGAAGATGTCACATTTTGAATACATGGAGCAACAAGGACAAATGACTATTTTTGATTTGTTGGATCAATATGAAGAAATGCAAATCAGAAAGCCGTCCACAACTGTTAGTAAAACTGTTGATAAGAAGAAACTAAAAGGACCTCGTATAAGAGGATATATTGTTCGCTGATGTTATAAGAAATATATGCTCACTTGTATACCCGATGCTGTGCCTGATTGATTACCCAGTGGGAATTAGAGTGGGCATTTACAGAATGCTGTTGTATCAATCGATTGGACTTTATTTCATGTATGCTCATTCTTAGCAACTCTTACTATGTAAGATAACCGTGACGATAATGAAAATGAAGAAAGGATGAAACTGTGCTGTTTGAAATTTTAACAACTTCATTGATGGGTGGAATTGCACTAAAAGCATTTTCAAAACATAGGGGTCTGTCCTCAAATGATTCAGGGAAAATCCAAAGAATCATGTCCTTATCTGGATTAAATGTTAAGGATGGAAAAGATACATTGACTACACAATTGGTCAAAAAGAAAAAACATGAATGGGGATGGGAGTATCGCTATAGAATTCCACTTGGTCGCTCATTCAGTGATTATGAAGCTAAGCTAAAGGTTTTTGAGGATGGGCTGAATAATCGTAAGAAGAATATTACGTTTAATGATTTACGACAATTGGATATTAATAAAGACCTTCTACTGCAGCTACAAAAGTTGTGGAAGACAAAGCTGACTGAGAAAAAGGAAATTGAATTAGCTTTTGATGGCTTACTAATCGTTAGGGTATACGATAAGCCATTGGCGAAAGAAGTGCCATTTGTTCAGGGGGATGCTTGGAAAGTACCAGTAGGATTAATTCGAGCACTCAACACATTTAAATTTCATGATTTTGAAATGGTGCCGCATTTAGTCCTTGGAGGCGCGACGCGTTATGGAAAGAGTAATTTCATCAACGCGATGATTACATCTCTAGTACAGGGTGTACCAGACCACGTTAACTTTTATTTAATTGACTTAAAAGGTGGAGTGGAATTGTGCGACTATGAAAATATTAAACAGACAATTTCCATTGCATACGAAGCACACGAAGCCCTCCACACTTTACAGATGGCATATGACAAAATGCGTGATATTCAACGTGATTTAAAACGATTAGGAAAGAAAAATGTACAACAGGCAGGCATAAAGGAACGTTACTTCGTAGTCATCGACGAAGTAGGGGAATTAAATGCTTCAGAAGCTGTTACACGCGATGAAAAAATATTAAAGCAAGAATGCCAAACAATTATGAGCCAAATAGCAAGGCTAGGGGCTGGGCTAGGCTTTAGGTTGGTTGTTGCTACACAATATCCAGTAGGTGACGTTATACCACGACAGGTAAAACAAAATGCTGATGCAAAGCTTTGCTTTAGGGTACAGTCAGGAGTGGCCTCACGTGTTGTACTGGATGCAGAAGGTGCCGAATCATTGCCAATGGTCAAAGGTAGAGCAATTTACCAAACAGCTGACAAAAGAGAAATATTACAAACTCCACTAATTACACCACAAATTATCCACGATACTATTCAACCACACATTATTGAGAAAGGGGAACGCGTTGAAGGATCAGCTATCACCGAGAGACGAGAGCATACTGTTACTTTTGAAGAAGTTTGATTTTATGACTCGTGATCAAATCAGTCGATACTTTAACCTTGGAAAGAAACGTAATACAAATAGGGTTATACACAATTTATCATGCTATCTATCCTCAATAAGAGATGGATATGAAACGATTTATTATTTAAATAAGATTGGTCGCATATATGTTGATTGCGATAAAGTGCGTAGGGTAAGTAGTAATGTTCAGCATACCATCATGCGTAATGAGTTTTGGTTGTTTTATAAGTGTCCAAGAGATTGGAAGAACGAAGTGAAAATATCAGATGGCACTACAAGTATTATTGTGGACGGCATGTTTTCTAAAAATGGATTCCAGCACTTTCTTGAAGTGGATAATCTTCAAACCATGAAGGAAAATCGCGAAAAGATTAAACGGTACAAATCTTTGATGGATAACCTCGTTAAACAAATGGGTTATTATCCAATGGTTGTTTGGCTTACCACAACAGAATTACGTAGGCAACAACTAGAAGCATCCTGTGAAGGTCTGAAGTGCAAGGTGTACACAATAAACGATATTCAATAAGGGAGGAATATAAATGTTTAAAAAACGTATTAAAACTGAGGTAGTACCTACGAGTGAGTACACAGATTTCAGTGATCGATTTGTTGGTGATGAAAAGTATGCCACATTAAAACACGTTGCTATTGCTGCAGTTATACCTTCCACAGTTGCAGTAGGTTCAGGATTATTTATTTTAAATAAATTTAATGCTGTTTATTCCTCCACAAACATTCCTATAGACGTTCCAATCCAACAACCTGTATTAGCTCCAGTGATGGCACAAATGCCTTCCACAACACCTGTTAATGCTATTGCACAACCAACTGGAATGATTGCTGATAAATCATTAGAGATATTAGCGACTGCTTTAGATCCAGTTGTACAGATTTTAGTTGCGATTAGTTTTCCGATAGCCAGCGTAATCATGGTTGGCGGTTGCTTCTTCTTCATGCTTGGAAATTCTGAAAAGGCTTGGTCAATGATTATGAATGCTGGATTAGGTTATGTGTTGATTCAGATGTCACCATTATTCTTGGAAATAATACGTACAATTGGTGAAGCTATTTAATAGAAAAAGACTGATATATGATGGTTTGTTTATTGTTATTTATCTTTAATTACCAAGTATTTTAACCCCAGTTTAACCCCATAGACTTTTTAGGGATGAAAAAAGCACCTTAACCAATTTGGCTAAGATGCTGTATAAACGTTGATATAACAGTATTTAGAGTAAAAGCCGCGTATGCCGTAGTTATTATAGAAAGTTTTAAACCACCACTCCTCAAAGTGGGTGTTCGCAGAAGCTTTCCTGCTTATCCTCATGCACCTTGGTGTGAGGCCCGTCATTCCAACTCCAATAATAAAACTCCCTTTTACAGCTTAAAGGTTAAAACTTAATATTGTACGAACAATGCAGCCTTTAAGGATATAATAAATGATGATAAACAAACTTGCAAGTAAGATGGTTTGCGTAAAAAAGTCAATGGGCGAGAGTTCCAAATCATTTAAGACTGGAATGAAAATCCCCCAAAATACTTGAAGCTGCTCATATATTATTCACAAATGAGAACGAAAAATACGAACAACCTTTGCTAAATAGGACGAATTATGTAAAGATAGGAGCATAAATAGGATTTACCTAGTAAAAAAGTTAAGGGAGGAAGCTGAATTGGCAGCATATCCAAATTGTCCGAAATGTAATTCTGAATACACTTATGAGGATGGAACGAATTTTGTATGTCCAGAATGTGCGCATGAGTGGAGCGCAGATGCTACAGAGCAGGAGTCAGATACACTAATTGTAAAGGATGCACATGGCAATCTACTTGCAGACGGTGATTCCGTAACAGTTATTAAGGACTTAAAGGTTAAAGGCAGTTCTTCAACATTAAAAATTGGGACAAAGGTGAAAAGCATTCGTCTCGTTGAAGGAGATCACAATATTGACTGTAAAATCGATGGCTTTGGTGCAATGAAATTAAAGTCAGAGTTCGTTAAAAAAGCATAATAATTATAAAAAGAGTCGAGGAAATGAAGAGCCCCAACTAAGGAAACGATGTTGGGATACTATTCAAAACCGACTCTTTTTTTATTTTTTCAGCCTACGCAACATAATAGCAAAAGCAGCGCCGATTAGTGCAAATATAGTATGTAAAATAGCGATGTAGCTAGCTCCAATCAACAGTGTCCCAATTTCCGTAAAGGAATAGTTAGTGACGTAGAGTGGATTATTAATATTATGGATGATGGCCCATACGAAAACAGGTACAAAGCTAATAGCAAAAACAATCCAAATGTTTTTGTAAAAGAAGTAAGTAAGACAGCCAAAAATTGCGTATGATACAACAAAGCTTTTATGATTGCCTAGTAAGGATGAGTTAATGGCAAACATAAAGGACAGTACGATAAAAACAAGATGGAAAAATGTTACCGTTCTTTTCATCGGTAAATGATGCTCGCGTGATTGCTCTGAAGTAGCGAGCTGATGACAATGCTCACAATTAGCTAAATGTTGTTCGATATATTCTACAGTATGTGCTTGGAGCGTTTGATTTTTATACAAAGGTAATAAATCTTCTACAATTGAACAATCCTGTGCCAAAGGCTTCCCTCCAATCGATCTCTTACCATTATACGACTTTTTTTGAGAAAATAAAAAAAGCCTTCCGTGAGTTAATTCGTCGGAAAACTTGTACATGCACCATATTAATTTGATGTTAATACTTCATTTGTCAAAGCTTGAATATCAATATGTGTTTTTTCCTTCACAGCATCCTTCAAAATCTCAGTACGGAAATAGTGAACCGAAGCTTCGAGGGGGATCACTAAAAGTTTGGTAAGAGCTGTTTGATACATATAGACAAATTCTTTGTCGGTGTTTCCGCGTTTTAATTCAGCAAAGGCTTCATAAAATTGGTCAAGCTTATCAGCAAATTCAAGTAGACGACCTTCTAATGTGCTGTCCTTGCCTTCTTTCATTCGCTCAAAGAAGATAGCTTGAAATTCTTGTGGAATCTCATTGATAATGAATTTTTCCATCATTTTTTCTTCAACATGTGCAAGCATTTGTTTAAGCTCAGGGCTCGCATGCTTTACCGGAGTTTTAATATCGCCAATAAACACTTCTGCAAAGTCGTGATTGATGGTTTTTTCATATAACGATTTCCAATTTACCGTAGCTCCATTCATTTCCTCAAGTGTAGCGAAGAACATGGCGTACTGTGATACCTTCCAAGAGTGAGCAGCCACATTATGCTCTTCAAATTTGAAGCGTCCAGGGCAACGAATAATACGCTCTAGGTCATTAAGGCTTGTAAAAAATTGATGAATTCCTATAAAAATCACTCCTTTTCGTTCTATATGTGCATGTTACTATAATCCATACCCTCTTTGTGCAGATTTCAAACAATTTAACAATGATTCAATTTGCGTTTACAAATGATTCACAATTGCCGATAAAGCACGCATATGTTGGGTGCTATAATGAGGGGGACTGACATCCGCTGGAGGCTTTAACTACTTTCAGCAAATGTCTTTTGTACCGAAAGCGTAGCGACAGGTGCAGGTGTTTAAACACCCACTGAAAAAGTTAAAAAGGGAGTATGCACCAATGATTTCAATTTATACACTTCTTCTTTATATACATATTTTAAGTGCTATTCTTTCGATTGGGCCTTTGTTTGTAGTTTTACCAATTGTTAAGAAAATGCGTACAGCATCCCGCGTTGAGATGTCACCGTATATTGAGGCTTTTAAAGGAGCAATTACAATCGTCAAGCATTCGGGACATGTTCTTGTTGCATCGGGTATTTTATTAATGTGGCATGCAGGCTATCATTGGAGTACCTCGTGGATTGTTCTTACATTTCTTGTGTTGCTTGCCTCCATTGTTTTTTTGGCAAGAGCGTTCAAACCGACTTTACGAACATTTAATACACCTGCCTATGACCAACAAAAATTTGCTTCATTACTACATCGAAAAGCATGGATGTACATTTTCTTATTGCTCATTATGTTATGGCTAATGGTAGCAAAGCCTGTACTTTGGTAAAGGATGAAAAAATTCGCACCCTGAGAGGAGTGCGAATTTGTCATAGTGTTGAAAAATTCAAGGAGATCTTTGTGACTGTTGTGGCGGCTGGGCGACTCCTTGGAGATCAGCGTCACTAGATGAGACCTTGGAGCGCAAGCGGATGTTTTCTGTGCGAAAGCGGAGTGTTAACGTAGCGGCAGCAACAATTGTTTATCTGTGCGAAAGCGAAGCGACAGCAACAAATGTTTTATCTGTGCGAAAGCGAAGCGACAGCAACAATTGTTTTATCTGTGCGAA